>NZ_CP081845.1 GCF_019803445.1 Caenibius sp. WL | reverse complement strand
CATTCCTCCTAGACCGTCATCCAATCGTTATCGGCTTGCTCTTGCGGCCAGTACCCATCGCGGCGTTGCTTGTGCTTCTGCGCTGCCACAATGGCAGGATGCGCCTGATCGATAGCCCGACCGATCAAGCTCGCCGTATCAACATCGTCGTCATGCTTGCCTGCCGGGAACACCAGAAACTCACTGATGTCCGCTCCAGGCTCGAAATGCACGCGCCCCGTCGCAGCCATGGCTTGGAACGATCTGGCCCGCGTCGGCTTATCCGCGACGCTGGAAAGCCATTCCAATCGGCAATGAACGTTGCGCTCGCGCATCCGGCGCTTGAGCATCGGCTCGACAGCCTTCTGAATAACCCCGCCCTCACCGAACCAACACAGCGGCTTGTACTTCGCTATCAGATCCAGTTTACGCTCTATCCATTCGTCGCTTGCTGTCTGGCCGCGCCACCCATCGACGCGAAAAATGTCTCCGCTGGGAGAAATGCCCCAAACCCTATGGACCGTGTAATCTCCGCCGCCGTCTGTGACAGCGTAATCACTCGTTCCGTAATACCGCAGCGCAGGAAGCTTATCCCACGTGTTGAACCAGTCCCGCTTGAAGAACGTCCCTTCATCGGGCTGTGGCTTCTGCTGATAAAGCGCCGACCACTCGCGCGGGCCGACTGTGTTTTTGATGCGCAGGAGCGCTGCCTCATCGTACCATTCCGGCCAGAGCGCTTTGCCATTCTCATCGAGCGCAGGAAGCTCCAGGACGGTCCATTCACCGCCGTCCTCAACTCTGCCATCCTGTTCCAGCAGGCGGCCCGCAAGATCATCCTCATGCCAGCGCGTCTGCACCAAAACGATTGCCCCGCCCGGCATAAGCCGCGTGAACAGCGTTGATCGATACCAGTTCCAAACCTTCTCGCGCTGGGTTTCACTGTCAGCGTCTTCGCGATCCTTAAACGGGTCATCGATGATAGCGAGATGAGCGCCGCGTCCGGTTGTCGCTGTGCCAACACCAACAGCGAAATAAGCACCGCCGTGATTAGTGTTCATTCGGTCAGCGGCCCGGCTGTCCTGCCGAAGCCCGACATTGCCAAACACATCGCCATATTCAGGCGAAGAAATGATCCCTTTAACTTCTCGGCCAAAGTCAGTGGCCAGATCGCTGTTGTAGCTCGCTGAGATTACCTGATGCTTAGGGTTTCGCCCGAGATACCATGCAGGAAACCGCTTGGTGGTCTTCTCGCTCTTGCCATGTCGCGGCGGCATAAAGACCATCAGCCGGTCGATCTCGCCGCGCTCAGTGGCCTCCAAATAGGTGTCTAGTTTCCGCTGGTGTTCCGCGTGAATGTAATCTGCGTTGGTAAAGCTAGTGAACGCGGCCAGACTGCGGCGCGCCCTCTCCGCCCTGATCTCCGTCAGCGTTGGCACCCTTTGCGACAAGTTTTTCAAGCGCGTCGAGTTCATCGGCGCTGTAGCCGCTAAGGTCATGACGATATGTTACCTCAGACTTGGTGTTGATATTCACCTGCTCGCCAAATTCATCCCGAAGCCATTTGCCAGCCAGCCTCAGCCGCGTGTCTATCCGAACCCGCTTGTTGGCGACTTCAACCGCGTCACGAACAGGCTCGTCCGCGATTTCCTTGCAGTCATCGACCATCGCCCGCACACCGATCGCCTTTCGCGCGCGGAAACGTGCGGCAAATTCAGGATCGCATTCGATCCAGTCATACACCGTACGCAATCCCGGCATGCGCGGATCACGGCAAATGGCGGCAAGGCTTTCCATTCCAGAGGCGAGGCGGTCCAACAGCTCTTCGATCTGGTCATCTTGGAAGGTGCGGTTAGCCATCTACGCCTCCATGAATTAGGTCTGACGTTGCCAAGCTTCGCCACGATACTATCCGATGGTCGTACAACCTATCGGCGGGGTGGACAGCGTTAACTCGTGAAAGCAGCCTGACCCTCGAAGCCGCCGCCATTGTCGGCTTTGAAAGGACCACCCCTATGAATTTCTGCCCATCGCACACGCGATCACGTGCGCGCCGCATAAGTCGCGCTTCTGGTGTCTGTGTCGGGTGGATGGGCAAGGCAGTCAGAGAGGGAGTGATCTGACTGCCGAATGGTTGACCACGCTGGCTTTCGGCCAACCTCTATCGAGTGAATGGAACCAGCGTGGTCTAGCTTGAAGAAGCGAAAGGGCCGCGCCCGGCTTTCCGTGCGCGACCCATTCATCGAAAATGCTCTGGCGGGCATAGTTTTCGATTTTTTGTAATCAGCGTGAGACACCCCAATTACTATTTCGTCCTTTTGAATCACCTTTTGTTCCGTGTCAAGCGATCAAAGCGCATAATCCGTCGAGAGCTTCGCGCAGGCGTCTTTCATCCATCGGGTCGGCGTGCTTATGGGTACGGCGAGCGAAGATGAGATTATCAAGCCAAGGCGGCCCGTGATCCGGATTCACGTCAATGACAAGTTGGTCGAACGACCGGCGAACGCCCATCCGATCCACGAACCGCAAGCATTCCGTCAGCCATTGCTCTTGCCGCTTGATCTTCTCGTGATCCAGATCGACGATGCTGCCACCTGTCTTGTCAGCGATCGCGCTGACTATGGGGCCCGTAGTGAAAGCTCGCCAGTACGCGTTCGCAAGCTTGCGGGATAGATCAAGCAAGGCCTTTGCCTCATTCCCCTCACCCAGCAACCCCCAGCGATAGGCGCGCCCAATCTGATCGGCGCCGTCCGTACCGTACAATGATTGCATCGCCTGCGCTCGTTCCGTGCCCTTGTCGAAGTTGATTGCCGCTCGGGAGAGACGCCCTGACTTTGTGCGTGCGCCCTGCTTTCGTTTCCGCCCTGCCCTGCTCATCACTCACGCCCTCCGTACTGCAACCACGTCCCAGTCATCCCCTGTGTCCGTCCAGCGAAGCTGCTCATCAGTTCCCCTCCATCGCGAACGGCAAGCCATCCAAACTGTCGTTCAGCTCGTCATGGACCTTGAAGCTGGTTCCCATCTGGATAACCTCAGCGCCGGGGAAACAATCCTTGGCGCGGGAAATCTCCGGGAACTTCGAAACGATTTCGGCGATCTCCTCGAGCGACCATATCTGAACCGCCCGGCCATCGGGTTGGACCTGCGCCAGTTCGGCCCGATCGCGCACGAGAATTACCGGCGTGCCGTCTTTCAGTTCGAATTCCCACCACGATGGCGGTGCTGGCGAGAAGCCACTTTCGATGGCGATCCGCTCCAGCGCCTCGTACGCACGCAGCATGGCATCGCCATGTTTGCGAACGCGATCAAGATCGCTCTGCTTGAGCGAGCCAGCGCATTCGAAGCAGGCCAGTTCCCATTTGCGTTTCTGCGAAACGAATTTCTCAGTCCACGTCGGCGGAACGAGATGGGGCAATCGATTGAAGCCCCACCGGCGATTGGTCTGGCGAGCGTGTTCATCGACGGTCTTGATGATCTCGCCGATGGCACGGGCGATCATCGACCTGGTCGGTGGCGGTGCGCCGGTCATGCCGTCGCTCCCGACGCAAAAATTCCCCGAGGGGGAGCGCCCCAGAAAGCTCCCCCGTAGGGGGAGGGTCTACTTCCGCAACACTTCCGCAGACTTCCGCAAGGATTTCTGCGGGTTTCCGAAGGAGCTTCCGCAGACTTCCGCAGACTTCCGCAAAGGGCTTCCGCAAGGATTTCTGCGGGTTTCAGCGGATTGCGGAAGTCGACTTCCGCAGCTTCCGCAAGACTTCCGCAAGGCTTCCGCAGCGTCATTTCATGCTCCTCTGATGATGGGATTGAGCACACGCAGCCCCTTCGACTTCGTGTGCTGGTCGGCTATTTCGATGGCCAGACACCCGGTCTCCAGCCACGATGTGAGGTAGGTCGAAATCAGCCGTTCGGGGCACCCGAGAGCACTGGACAGGACGCTTGGCGCATACCTTCCCTGTGCGCGAGTATTCGGCGCTGTGGAGAGCGGGCTAGCCTCAATCCACTTGTCGGCGATGATCCCGAAGGCTTTCGCTATTTGCTCATTGCTCAGGTCTTCACGTTCAATGGCCGGTGCCTCCGAACGGAACGGCACCAGTGTGCTTTGCTCTTCTTCCAGTCCCTGTGCCCACGTTACCTTTTTCATGCGCATGTAGATCGGTTCTGCTTCCTCAGCGTCTTTTTGCTTTTCCGTTTTCAAGGTCACTATTTCGTCTGATTTCGATATCCTGATTGACGCGTCGCAGCCGCCCAAAAGGACTGTGCTGCCTCTCATTCCTTTTTCCTTATCTTTGCCTGAGTGGTGCACGCCGATGACGGCGCCGCCAGTATGGAGTTTGATTTCGTCACAGGCCGCGACGAAGGCGCTCATCGACTCCTGCCCGTTCTCGTCGGCGCCAGCGAGCGCGCGAGAAACAGTGTCGATGACAATAAGTCCGATCTTGAAGCCTGCGCGCGCTATTGCAGCGTCGATAGTACGGACCAGCTTGGCCCGATGCTTCTCGTCCAAAAGCTGCACGGCGATAGGAAGCAGGAGGAACGGCGCATCCGCACCTTCCAACCCGTGTTCGCGTTTCCAGCCCTTGATGCGCTTCGCAAGGCCCGCAGAGCCCTCACCGGCAATGTAGAGCACGCCGGTTTGCATGGACTGCGTGCCGTGCCAGCCCATGCCGATAGCGACGCGCAGCGCCATATCGAGAGCGATGAATGATTTGCCCGCGCCGGGGTCGCCGTAGATGACACTCAGTCCTTGCTCGGCAATCATTTCGTGGACGAGCCAGGTCGGAGGCGGGAGACGATCGATCTCATCGAAATCAAGCAGGGGAAAGATGCTGTCTGCTTCTTCCCTACCCGCTTCCTCTGTCTCGACATCATCGACCGGTTCGGCGAACCCGTATTTGGTGCGCGCGCCTTCAAGCGCGGTTTGCATTTCCCGGAGAGTTTGCTGAACGGAGTAGCCGGGCAAAGTGATGTGATCGGCTATCGCGAAGATTTCAGCACTCGTGCGATCCTTGCCCGCGAGATGAGCGACAAGGCGGATCATGTTGTTGTGCCATTGATCGCCTCGGCGGCACGCGTCGATCAGATCGCCGACTTGTGTGCGCCTCATAGCCGACAACGTCGATTGACCGGCACCAGGGCTGACGTGATCGCCTGCGCTGGAACGCCCCGGAAATGCAGCCGTGATTTGATCCGGCGTAACCGGTTCGCGTTCGTCGCTGAACCGCGTGCGGAGCGAAGTCAGCTCCATGCGGTAACCCTTGGCGAGCTTATGCTGGGGCGGATAGTTCACTGTCCCTGCGAGGCGCATGATGCGCGAGGGATTGATGACTGCATCCCCGCCCAGAGATTGGGCGATACCGCGCTGCCGCTCGGTCCACGCAGCCATGTTGCCGACCGGCTCTTCAAGCTGCCAGTAAAAGTGCGGACGACGATGTGGTTCCAGTCCTGTTGTGACCGTCATCGTCGGCGGCAAGGCCTTGAGACGCTGCCCCGCCATTTCGACGGCTTCGGCATCGTCAAGATCGGCGAATTGGTAGAACGCGATAGCGACGTCGCTATCGTTTGCGGCGCCTTTGGTTGCGGGCTTGCGCGGGTTTACGCCGACATAGACGTTCGCCCCTTCCCGATTGCGGTTCGCGGCGAAGGCGGCGGCCTCGGCGATCCCTTCGGGATGGGCGCTGAAATAGGCGCTGGTGAAGGCGGCACCGTAGCGCAATTCGATCAAGCCTTGCGGATACTCCTCTGCGCAAGGCGCAAAAAGCGTGTCCAGATGCTCTTTGATCGCACTGGTATCCGGCTCTATGATCGGTTGCACCACGGTTGCCATTCTCTTCACTCGGCTTTCGTGTCAGGGGTCCGTTCGCTCGAACCGAACGGACCCCGCTTCATCAGAAATCGACGTCATCTTCCGCAGCAGCGGGCACGGGTTGTGCCGCAGGCGGAGGGGTGTGCTGGCTCTGTGCCGGTGCAGATGCAGCCGCAGGCGCAGCGGCCTGGGACGTACCGCCGCCAAGTTCCGAAGGCCGGTCAGCCCAGGATACGATTTCGAATTGTGGGCGATAGTTGGTGCCGTGCTTGTTGGTCACCGGGGTAACGCCAACGCACTTCACCACGGGCAGCTTACCCGGATTGGAAGCCTTGTCGGCCGCCCAGTGGTCGTAAAGATCGTTCATCGCGTCGATCACGGCGCCTGCGGTCGAAGAAAACTCCCGCACGCCCATGAGGTTCTTTTCGCTGAACACGTCCAGTTCGAACCCGCGCTTGAACCCTTCGCCGGGCTTTGGCGCTGCTTCGGAGAGCGAGGGGTCCATGTTCTTCACCGGGGCCACGCCCGGCGCGAACAGGAACCAACCCGTCTTGAGATTGTCCATGTCGAAGATCGCGGTGAAGTTGGTAACTTCAAATTCCGCCGCCTCCGGCTTGTCCTCCTTGGTATAGAACCGACCGGCCTTGGCGTTGTACTTCACGTAGACCTTGAAATCACCGCCCGAAGCGGGGTTGCTCATAAAGCCCATTGTTCATTCCTCTTCACTCGTTGTGTCTGCCGATGTGGCCCGGCAGGTGCCTTCCGCCCTTGGGGCGAGAACTGGTGGCGGGTGCGCACGGCACCGCAGGAACATTCCCAGTCGTACTGATCCGTTGGCCAGTCGCAGGAAGGGGAATGCTCGGAAGAGCGCGTCATGCCGAATCGCCCCAAATTTCAGCGGCGATGCGGCGCGCAGATTGATCGCCCCAGTAAAAACTGGAGAGGTCCGGCGCGAAGCAGCGGGTCAGATATTCCGGGTCATCGCTCAGCGAGAGCAGGCGCTCGATAGCCTGCGCGGCACGGACGAAACTCGCCAGGTGAGCGGCGGAATCCTCAATGACGTAAACAGCGATGCTCTTGGCCGACACATAGGCCATACGAACCTGAAGGTTCGATCCGTGTCGGGTGTAGAGCGAACCCTGACGGGCGTGCGCATCGCTGATCTGCGAGGGAATACGGCCGACCGTCTTGAGGTCACCGATGATGCCGTGCTGTTCCCAGTAGAAGTCGAGATATCCCCAAACCGGGACGGGAAGACCGGCAAGATCGATCACCATCTTGTGCTGGCGTTCGCCGCCTTCCGGGGCAGCGGGGACGCCGTATTGGCGCAGTTCCGCAAGAGCGACCGCCACGGACGGCGCGATAGATCCGCGCTCCTTTTCAATACGGGGGTCAGAAGACAGCCGCGTGAGAGAATGGAACTTCTCAAGCGCAAGTGTCTGGCATTCCTCAATCGGCATATCCGGCGCAAACAGGCCAGCCTCAACGCCGCATTCGATTGCCGTTCCCCGATGCGCGGCCGGGCCTACCGGAGTCCGCTTCTTCATCAGGTATGATGCGCACCAGAGTGCCGGCTGTGCGATGAAAAGGTTCACCGACGATGCTGACAGGTGATCGATCCCGTGTTTCGCAAAGGCGTTCATGCGGCCGCCCTCGCCTTCTTCGCCTTCCGTGCCTTTCGTTTGCGCGGAGGAAACTCGGCAATGACAACACCATGAAGGGCTTCGACGAGCTTCTTCTTCAGGCGGTAGACCGGCGTCAGCACGCCTTTCACATCTTCGACGATGCGGCACGTCGAACTGAAATACGCGAAGTCAGCACGGTATGTGCAGATGTGCCGACCATCGATAACGATGGGAAATTCCGGCTGCATTTCCAGACGGGAGATATTCCCGGTCTGTTGCAGCGTATGAAGCGTGTCGCAGCGCGCCGCTTCGATTTTGCTGTCATGGACATGACCATGCGCGCACGCAGTGCGTTTGGCGGAATACTTCGTCATTCTTCCAATCCCAATTCCAGCATTTCAGCCTGGGCCGCGACCTGACGCCTGATTTGCGCGAGCGTTTCCTCAGTGATGAGGTCCGGCTCAGCGAGCAGCTTGGCGAGGTCCGCCTCAATCTTTCGAAGAGCGCGCGCGATCATACCTGCACCTCCAGCGGGAAATGCTTGCAGCCGATGTCTTTGCGGGTGTTGCAACGCGGGCACGGATCGCGGCTGACGCGAAGTGTTTCGACAAGGGCTTCGCGCTGCTCGAACGCCTTGCGCACGGCTTCGCCGCGCCGCCACTTGTCGGACCCGACCGGCCACGGCCTGCCCTGAAACGGAATGCGCCAGATTAGGTCATTCTTCGGTTTCAGCGCGACACCGCTGCGCGCCAGAGCAATGCGGGTGGCGAAAGCTTCACTGGCCTCCGTCATTATGCGCTCGTGTTCGTGCGGCTTTTCGATGCAGTGGCTGCTCATGCCGCCCCCTTGATCTGGTCGGCCTCGGAGCAAATGGCCCCGAGCGCTTTCATCAGGGGACGCGCGGCATCGGCCAATTGAAGCGTTTCGACATGGCAGCGATGGCCGTCCTCCAGCGCCGCAGCGAACTGGCCCGCGAGGTTCGACAGGCTGGAAATCGTGTGAAGATCGTTCGCCGCTTCGTTGCGCAGCGGACGAATACCGACGCCATAAAGCGCAAGAACTTCGTCCAGCGCCGTCAGATCGGCAGCGAGAAAGTCGAGCAGGCCCTTGCCGGTGGTATCGTGCGAGCCGCCCGAGAAAAGCTTGTCGAGCGCGCGCGTGGTCCGGCCCGACTTGTCGGCCACCTGCCCCCGCCCATGCCTGGCGCTGACGCGCGACAGCCCGAGAATGAGATTGTCCCGGTACTGCGCTTCGCTCGGAAGCTTGCCATTCGGAACTACAGTGTTGCTATCCATGGGTATTCCCATCGCAATGGAAGGAAGGACAAACAGACCGGAAGCCTTCGGCACGTTGGCCAAGGCGGTCATCGAAAAGCTGGGTGGCCGGGGTGGATTGCAGTACCCCGGCCATGGGGGTGGTGATGCCGTCCTGCATCTACCGCTCCATGATCCAGTGGATCGGCCAGACGAACACGAACACGAGATCGGCGTACCAACCACGGCTTTGCGTTTTGACCGTGAGATAGATGCCCGTGCCGATCCAAAGTCCGGCGACAATTGCACCCGCTACGCTTGTGCATGCGAGTACCGTCAGGCCAACGGCGATCAACACCCAGATCATGCAGCCCTCCCCTTGGGTTGGGGGGATGAGACACGCGCACTTTTCGGCGGAAAATCGTCTGCGGTGATCCGCTGCTTCTTCTTTCGCGCTAGCTCAAGGATCGGGGGGCGGCGCCACTCGGGAATGAAATTGACAGTCTTCCAGCTTTCGATTGTAGTGAGCGGAAAGCCGGTCCCGCGCGCCAGTTCGGCCGAACCGCCAAGTGCGTTGATTATGTCGGATGCCGTGAACATAACCCAATGCTACGATAACCGTAGCATATTGGCAAGCATGTAATACGATGTTCGTTGCGGACGCGCTACGCGTGCCCTGCCATTATGCAGGAATGCTAGATTCTAAAGGTCTGATCACCGCGCTCGAGAGCCTCAAAGCGGCAAAAAAGACCACGAATGCGGACATTGCGCGCCTGCTCAATCTGCCGACCTCTCGGGTAGCAGAGTGCTTTTCCGGCAAGCGTCGGATCACAATCGACGAAATGAAGGTTCTCGTCGAACATTTCGGCCTTGAGGCTACCTCGCTGGTGACCCCTAATGCAGAAACGCTTGAGCCGATTTTAGGGGAACTTTTGCTACCATTGGTGCCGCCCGGCCGCCTGACGGATCAATCTCGGAAAGCCTTAGCCCAAGCGCTGTCATATGCTCTTGAGTTGCTTGATAACTCCGTTTCCAGTCACGCCACCGAGGATGCGATAAAGGTGGCCGCTCGCGCAGCAGCTCTTCGATTTCGCGATTCAAAGCCGCAATAGTCTGCCGCGTGATCGCGCAGTCCAGATAGCACGGCTCACACCCGCCCGCACACTCTGGTGACGCAAGCTTGATGCGGCGCATGTGTTTCTCCTTATTCGCGCGAATCAATGTTCCCGATTCGTTCTCAATATGCCATAATGGAAACCTGTAGGAAACTACCGATGCACGCGTAGGATTTCTTTCCCATATGTAGGATTTTTCCTACGATGAATCGAGGATTTATGCCCTCCCGTATCAGCTTCGCCATCGTCCTTTCCTTCTGCGTCCTCGCCTTTGCGACCATGTTCCTTGGCGCTTACTCCATGGCGTTCGGTCAGGAGCCACAGACGGTCATGTGCCGGGTGAAGTGGGTCCATGACGGCGACACCTTCCGCTGCGACGGATACGCCAAGAGCACCAGGCTATTCGGTGTGGACGCACCTGAGATGCCCGGAGCGTGTCGGCAAGGCCGTGTCTGCACCCCGGGCGATCCCTACGCCAGCAAGGCATACCTGGAACGCCTGATCGGCAACAGGACGCTGGAATGCGATCATTTCGAAACGGATCACTACGGGCGGCCCGTCATGCGCTGCTGGGCAGGCGGCCGGGACCTATCCTGCGCCATGGTGAAAGCGGGGATGGCGGTGGAGAGGTATGGGCGGTTGAATTGCTGAGGGCGTGAAAATTCAAATCTGAACTGGGTTAGGCAGCCAACAAACGGCCTTCGGATACGCGCGCAAACGACATCCGCTCACCGGCCGCCATACCCAGCAAGTTCATTGCATCAGAGGTCCATCCATCTCGCTCATCGTAAACGAGGATAGGCCGTGCACGAAGCTCTTGTGCCCGAACTACATCAAGGCTTTTAACAATGGCCGCATTGACGGACGAGGAGTCGGGGCTCACAGCATCGACCAAAATCACTTCACCGTCTTGCTCAATGCCAAAGTCAAAAGTCTGCTGTTTAGCATGGCCGGTAAACTTGAAGTTTGGGGTGCCTTCAGGAAAACGCTGCCGCAAAGCATCGCGAACGCGCACATCCAGTGGCTGGCCGACCCGAACTTTGCTGTGCGCCAACATGTATTGCGCTGCTCGCAAACTCGCATCGGCAACCAAAGCAACGCCAATACCGACATCATTCAGCTTAATTCTGTCCCGGAAAATTTCTCCTTCCGGCGTCAGCCGAAAGCCAGTCTCCGTCAACAATCTGCGTACATGTCCGACTGCAGGGAATGACTTCCCATGCTGTGATAGTTCGTCAAATGCGGCGCCGTTATCATGCATGAACAGCAATCCGTCACGCATCTGAATATGGATATGGATCAACAATCCGGAGGGCATCATCGTGTCGGCCAAAACGCGCACGCCATCGTGGACAGGCGTAAAATCGCGGGATGCGCAAAGGGCCTCCTTGATCTCCTGCCAATCCATTAGAATAGTCCTCCTTGGCCCGGCCACACGATGGGGAGCCATGCTGGCGATTCTATGCCGGTTTGGCGTAAAAACCAAACGAACGCTGCTTCGCGTGTGTCAATTTCTGTAGGCAGAATCTCAGCGTACGGCAGGATTGCGCGATTTCTAGCCGTCAAATGTCGGTTGTCCGCCCATCGGTGGAAGTGGGCAGTACTGATCGTTTCGCCAGTGATACGATTCCGATGTCCAGACCCAATGCAGAGCCGCGCAACACACTCGGGTGCGAGCAGTACTATAACGATGTATTCGGGAATGGCAGTGCGGATGGTCACCTCGATCTCGGCACCGCTGGACACTCCATCGACCTCAATCGGGATGCGGGTTTTCATTTCTCCTACACGAGACTTGTGCGGGAGCCATTGAGGCGCAGCGGGCAAGCGCTTCCGCTCGCTCAGGAGAAGCGCGTCAATCTCTGCGACGTTCATGAGAACACATTAGTTGCAGTCGGCCCCTCCGATTCCCCTGCCCCCATCAAGCCAGACAGGCGCGTGTTTGCAATGAGATTTTGATGTGCTGAAATAATGCTACGATTTCCGTATTGACATATCGCTACGATAAACGTAGCTTAATCCCATCAGCCGGACGAGCCGAAAGCGCAGACCCCGGCTCCCGATGGGAGACATTCGATGGCAAAGTTCAAGCTTACCGCTGCTGACTACGCAGCCATGGCGGACATGAAGCCGACCGACCGGCAGCTTTATCTCGATACCGTTGTCTATCCGCGCTTCTACAATGAGAAGCTGGGCCTGACCCGTGCCCGTCTTCACTTCCACGCGGATATCGCTTTCCACAACAGCTATCAGGCATGGCGTGATGATTTCATCGCCCGCGCTTCTGAAAGCTACGTGCCTGCACAGGTGGCGGCATGACACCTTGGACTTACGTCACCGATCCGGCTGAATTCGCATTCGAATACGTTGTGGATGCGAATGGGTCGATAGTCGCGCAGCCGAAGGGTGCAGATCGCGCCCGCAAAGGCCGCCTGATAGCCGCCGCTCCTGAAATGGCGACACTGCTGCGCAAAATCGCTGGCCGCAAATGGAACAGCATGACGCAGGGCTGCAACGCCATCTCAGAGGCCCAGCGGGAAGTGCGCGCCCTTCTCTCCCGCATTGAGGGAGAAGGAGAATGAGCGCCCTCGCCCAAATCCGCCCGGCGTATGCTCATCTGCTCCCGCCACCCGCGCCGACTCTTCGCGATCTATGGTTGGCGGCAGCGGAAGCATCTGAGGCGCTGACCAAAGCCAATGGCGAATGGTCGCTTGAGGTTGCAGCGGACGAAGCCCGACAGGCTCTCATCGATCACCTGCTGTTCGAACACGGTCTGACTGCCGCCGATCTGCGGAGGCATGTGCTGTGAACGAGCGCCCCACCCTTCGCGATGCTTTCACCGGCGAAAATCTGCTCGGATTTTTGCTGATGATCGCAGGCGTCAGCCTCATCCCGTTCGCGGTCGTGCTGCTGGAAGCGGTGTTCTCATGATCCCCCAGCAAGCCCCGATCAACCGCCACGCAACCCAGCGCCGTTCGGCAGACACATCTTGGCCCCTTCGCGGAGCCGATGGACGGCCATTCTACGAGCGCAAGATCACCAGGGACCGGCCGGGGCTAATAACCCCGGCCGGGGAAAAGTGATGACTCCCCCCGTCACGACCCCGACCGCCGAAGAACTGGCGCTGGCGAGGAAGATCGTAGGTCGCCAACTCCGCATGGAACCCGAGGACATCACTTGGTGGAATGAACTTCCGGAGGTCCAAGCAGCCCTATCCGCCATCCGCGAAACGACCGTGAAGGTAATCAAGCTTGCCGAGCAACAGCAGCAGGATTTCCTCTCGCCGGAGTATGCGACTGGGCAGCCGCTGTCATCGTTTCAGGAACGGTTTGCCTGTGGCCAGATTGCCGAAGCCCTTCGCTCCAACGCCCACCTGAAAGGCGAAGCCCATGACGGCTGACACATGCGAAACCTGCCGCTTTCGCGGTGGTGTCTATAAGCCTGCCGACCATGGCATAGCAGGCGTCGAGGGTTTGACCTTCAAGTGCCGCCGTCATGCACCGCTTATCACTGGTGGGCTCCACGCTCCGACGATGACCGTTTGGCCTTGGGTCCGGCTCCACGATTGGTGCGGCGACTACGCTCGGGGAGACAAAGGCCATGCCTGACATCATGCAGACGCCTGAGCAGATCGCTGAGGGGCTGAGCGAGCGCGAACGCCGCACAATGACAGATCACCAGCGGATGCTTTGGCGCGATGACGTTGAAGGCATCTGCCCAACGCCCGATAGCTGTTTCGAATATGGCGTACTTGTCCGGTGTGGCCCCTGCGCGATCCAACAGGCCAGACAGTTCGGCATCGAACCATATCAACCGGCCGCCAACTTGCCGGAAGTCAATCGTTTGCGCCGGAAGCTGGATGCGATCCGCGAAATTCTCATCACAAAGGAGGCCCGCCGTGGCTGACGACAACAACGTGCTCGTGCGGGAGCTTGAACGGGCTGAACGCGAATTGTTTGACGCCCGCGCATCCAGACTGTCATCCACATTCCATGGTCGAGAACGGACACAGGCGGCCCTACGCGAAGTCGAACGCCTCCGGGGAGAGTTAGCCGCCCTCCGCACCCCAGCGCCTGCCCCTGTGGGTGGTGATGTGGTGGGATTGCAGGCACTCGTGCATGAGAGCCTCTTTCACCTGCGCCTGGATGCTGGGGCGAAGGCTTACCACGATAAGGCGCTCACCGCCCTCCAATCCCCTCCCGCGCCCGAGCAAGATGCGGTGGAGCGGGCGGCGTTCATCATCGCGCAAAAACTTACTCCCCCTCAGTCGGGTGAGATTCTCCGGATGCCGAAACACGGGATGGATACACTATCCGGTCGCGACGGGTCGATCTCTTACACGTGGGATTTTGCTGAAAAGTGCCGCGATATTGCCCGCGCCGCCCTCGCAGCGATGCCGCCGAAGGTGCCGTTTCAGCATCGCGTTGGCGACTGGATGAAGCAGTGCTTCACGCCTGAAATCGTAGCTGGCAAGTTGGAGCGTTCTGACCGGTTCATCGAAGAAGCCTTGGAACTGGTACAGGCTTGTGGGTACGACGCAGCCCGCGCCCATGCGCTTGTCGATTACGTTTTCAGCAGGCCGGTAGGCGAACCATCGCAGGAAGTTGGCGGCGTCATGGTTACGCTGGCCGCGCTCTGCAATCCGCACGGTCTGGACATGGAGCAGGCAGCGGAAACCGAACTGGCCCGCATCCTTCAACCGGTGGTCATTGAGAAAATTCGTGCCAAGCAGGCCAGCAAGCCCACTGGCAGCGCACTGCCTATTCCGGTGGCGAAGGTGGAGGCTCCCGCAGCGGATGAGGTTCGGGAGTTGGTGGAGGCGGCGTATCGCGAAGGCCACCAGCGCGGCCGTATCGATGGTTCCTATCTCGAAGAGGACCACGACTGGTCAAACAGCGATGCCATTGCCATGCTCCAACGCCTCTCCCACCCGACAGCAGATGCCGTGACGGTGGAGCGGGAACGGTGCGCGAAGATCGCGGATAGGTTTGCCGTTCGCCATATCCCTGGCGATCACTCGTATGGCCGAATGGTCGCCGCCGAAGACATTGCCGCCGCCAGCCGGTCGGGAGGCGCGCATGGTTCTTCATAAGGGCAAGCAGGTTCAAATGCGCAGCATTGGCGCAGTGAGGAACACAACCCTCTGCGGCCGTATGAACCGGAATAGCGTCGATGGGATGAATATCGCTGACAGCGATGCTGAAGTGACATGCAAGTTCTGCCGCAAGATGATGGAGGCGTCAGCCATCCGTTCGGGAGGCGCGTCATGAGCGATTTCGACTTCTCCGGCATGCAAGAGCGCATTCGTTCTACGCGGAGCGCCCGCAAAATGTCACTGGATGATGTGGCTAGTGCATCGGGCTTCACCAAGAGCCACGTGTGGGAACTTGAGCAAGGCCGCAGCCGGAACCCAACCGTAAAGGCTGTGTGGGGCTTGTCTCGCGCATTAGGCGTCTCCCCCGCTTATCTGCTTGGTCTTGATCCACAGGAATCGGCAATCGATCCACTCGCGCTCGAAATCGCTGTTCTGATAGATCGCCGCATCCGAGGAGCCGAAATTGAACGGCTGAGAGAGGCGCTGGTCTGGGCTGACCTGAAAATCCGGTCGTTCCCTCGCGCTGACCAAAGTGATGTCGAACCTATCCGCCAAGCCCTCAAAGGAACAGGAGCCGATCATGGTTGAGAACACGAGCGCTCCCATGCGCGTGCAGCTTTCCCGTAAGAAGGGCTGGAAGATGCCGCCCAATACAGTGAGCGTGGCGAGGCCCACAA
Source organism: Caenibius sp. WL (assembly GCF_019803445.1). NCBI lineage: Bacteria > Pseudomonadati > Pseudomonadota > Alphaproteobacteria > Sphingomonadales > Erythrobacteraceae > Caenibius > Caenibius sp. WL. The sequence goes on along the minus strand of NZ_CP081845.1, from coordinate 22,583 downwards.
AATGGGGCAATCCGTTTACGCCATTCGGCTGCGCTGAAGCAGGCTATATTGGCACGGCAGACGAGCTTCGCGAGCGGTGTGCTGGCGCGTTTCGCGTATGGCTCGCCACGCCCTACTGGCGTAACAATTGGGATGGCGAAGAATCTGCCGCTGCCCGCGCCAAGATGCTGGACGAGTTGCCCGAACTGCGCGGAAAGAACCTCGCGTGCTGGTGCCCGCTGGACAAGCATTGTCACGCCGATGTCCTGCTCGAACTGTCTAACGCCGACGCCCTCCTAGCCGAGCGGCAGAAAGGCGGTGACGCGTGAGCAGGTACGCCGAAAACACGTCCGTATCGGTCTCCAACAGCAAGGCCGAAATTGAACGACTGATCGAGCGCTATGGCGCATCCGGCTTCATGTCGGGCTGGGATGCTACCCGCGCCGTGATCGCGTTCGCGATGAACGAGCGGCAGGTCAAGTTTGTGCTGCCGATGCCAGCGCGCGATGAAAAGCGGTTCACGCACCATAGCCGAGGCATGCGCACAGCGGACGCGGCGCTAAAGGAATGGGAGCAGGCCTGCCGCCAACGGTGGCGGGCGCTGGCGCTGGTGATCAAAGCCAAGATGGAAGCCATCGAAAGCGGGATCAGCGAGTTTGACGACGAATTCATGGCGCACATCGTCCTGCCGAACGGTCGCACAGTCAGCGAAGAAGCTAAGCCGCGCATCGCGCATGCATACAAGACTAGGGAAATGCCCGCGCTGCTACCTGATTATTCGGGGGATTCCACATGACCAAAGCAGACCTCATTGCGCTCGCAGAACGGTGCGAAGCCCTGCGCGGTTACAGCAACGAAATTGATGTGCTGGCTGAACTAGCGCTGTTCAAGCCCGATGATGATTACGTCAGTGTCCGCGCCAACCATGCAGGAACCAAGGTGGTTTACACCACGGCATCTGGACATGATCAAACCTATTGGGCGCCAGATCACACGATCAGCAACGCAGCCCGTCAGAAGACATCCGCCTCTCTCAGGGCTATCGCAGAGGAGATGGACGGATGACGGCGCACGTTCGCTTCAAACAGGCCGATGTGAAGCGCGCGGCGGCAGGCACTATCGCTGCAGGTCTCCCCATCGCCAAAATCGAGATAGACCCCAACGGGAAAATCGTCATTATTACCGGATCGCCCAAATCAGCATCGGAAGTGAATGAATGGGCCGACCTCGAATGAATAATGTTCTGCCCAAATTCGCCAGCGCGTTCAAAGACCGCCATGGCCGAGAACGCGTGCGTCTGCGTCGTACAGGATGGCAAACGGCCTACGTTTCAGAGGTGCCCGGGACTGCTGAATTTACGCAGATCTATAAGGAGTGGCTGGAAAACGGCAGGATAGAGGCCGCTGAGGCAAAGACCGTGCCCGGCACTTTCGACGATCTGATCTCCCGCTTCTATCAGAGCGCATACTTCAAAGACACCAAGCCACAGACGCAACGGATCTACAGGGGCGAATTGGAGCGGTTTCGAGCGACATATGGGAACCGTACGGTTGCAGGCATGAATGCGAAGCACGTCGCCAATCTGATGACGAAGATGCAGGCGACGCCCTCAGCGGCCAACAACCTGAAAAAGCGCCTCGGCCAACTGTTCGATTTCGCCATCCTCATGGGAATGCGCAACGATAATCCTGCCCGTGTGGTGCGCGGGGTGAAGTCGCGCACTGGTGGTTATCAGACATGGCAAGAGGAGCATATTGCGGCGTTCCAGGCGCGTTGGCCTATCGGCACACAGGAGCGGCTTGCTTTCGATCTGGCGCTTTATACCGGCCAGCGCAAAAGCGATGTCTGTCGCATGGGCCCGCAGCATGTCGAGAAGGGACGCATCCGAATCACGCAGGTGAAAACCAGCAAGGAGCTTCGCATTCCGATCCATCCTGATTTGGCAAAAAGCATCGCAGCCACTCCAAGTGGGCACCTCGCCTACATCGTCACCAGACTGGGCGTGCCTCGGACCCGCAATGGCTTCGGCAATTGGTTTGGCGATGCGTGCCGAGCGTCGGGCTTGCAGGGCTATTCAATGCACGGGCTGCGGAAGGCTTGCGCCCGACGCTTGGCTGAATTGGGTCTATCAAATCAGTTGATCAAATCGATTACCGGGCATTCCAGTGACGCCGAAGTGGCGCGATATACGCGCGATGCGGAACAGGTGCGACTGGCCGATACAGCCATGGGTTTGGCTACCCAATACAAAACCGATTTGGCTAACCGCCAAGAAGATGTTGATTAGAAAACAATAATTTTTAAGGTGGCGCGCCCTACAGGTCTTAAACAGGATAGCGATATCAAACAGATAAGTTTGGCTAACCATCGATTTTGACTCACGCGATTCCGCCAGTCCTGAGATTTTTTGGCTAACCTTTTCGCACGAAATCTCGCCTTCCCGAATCACTTTCGTTCCCGTATTGTTCTCATATGGAACGCATGGAACGAGACGAACTCATCCCCGAGCTTGAACGTCTCCACCGCATCGTTGGGGAGTCCGCGTTCAAATCCACCAAGCACATGACGCACCTGGTCGAGATCGACCGGCTCATCCCCGATATCGTGGCGGCGCTGAAAGAGAGTGGGGACTTCGTGAGGGTCCCTCGCCTGCACCTCGGCAATCCCAAGGTGTGACGGTGAGCAAACAGCCCGCCGACCCGTGACTGGATGATTTCGTGCCTCGTTATGCAGACGGCGTAAGAGTTCCAGATAGCGCCTTCGAAGCCGCCACCTTCCAGACCTGCGTTGCTGCGACCTGCTCATGCGGGCATGTGGTTGTGTTCGATCCGCACGCCCTATGGTGGCACTGCTTCCAAAGGGGCTGGGATGATCGCTTCAGCCAGTTGCGCAGGCGGTTCTACTGCTCGCGGTGCTATGCGACCGACAAGCGCAAGGTGGAGCCGGAGTTTGCCACACCAAGGCCGAACCGACCTTTGATCTACCGATGCCGCCTGAGCGGGAATGGAAACGCGCGTTGCGGCGGGTGCGCAGCTGACCGATCCGGGTCAGTCGGCGGGTGGCTTGTCGTTGATCCAATACCAGTCGTCCGGCAGCATTGCCTTGCTCTGCCAACTGGAAATCGGACACTGCAATGCACGATCGCGGCAATATTGCGTGTGTGCGCCGCGGTCGCTTACTTCGCTTCCGAGCGTGGTCCACAGTCCGTCAGCCACTTCCGATGTCGCGATGCGGTTGTGCACCAGCCAGGCCAGAGCAAGGCGGTGCGCGTCCGTCCGCTCGATTGGGCCCCACTTCGCGCGGCGGGCCGCATCGATCAGCACGTTGATCGCGAGAATATTCATCTGGCGCAGGGTCGGGCGGCGATTCATGGCGCGGGGCTTCGATTGACAGGTGGTCGGCGGCGCACCACCTTCGTTCGGTGTGCAACCTCTACCGCCTCGACCCAAGCCAGAAGGTGTTCGATTTCACCGCAGAGGAAATCCAGCAGCTCAATGTGCCGCTGGATATCTACCCCAACTATCCGGGCATTGTGATCGAGAGCGGCCAGCCCAAGGCGATGAACTGGGGCTTCCCGGCGCGTCTGAAGCACATGAAGCCCACATCGAAGCCGAAGCCGGTCAACAACACGCGTGACGACAAGCTGCGCACATTCTTCTGGCGCGACAGCTTCGAACGACGGCGTTGCCTTATTCCGGTCAGCCAATGGGCGGAAGCATGGGGCAAGCCCGGCGCCATGACAAAGACCTGGTACAGCCTGCCCGATACGGATGCCTTCGCTGTGGCTGGTATCTGGCGACACAGCGACGAATGGGGCCTGTGCTATTCGATGGTCATGACGGACGCGAACATGCAGATGGCCGAGGCCCACGACAGAATGCCGGTCATCCTCGCCCCCGACGACTATCAGCAGTGGACCCATGGCACGCCAGACGAAGCATTCGCCCTTGTCCAGACGTGGCAAGGCCCGCTTGTCGTCGATGCCACGGATGAATTGTGGTCAGTCAAACGATAGCTCCGGCTGACCGGCTTTCGCTCTTTTCGTGGTTTCGGCTTGCGAGAGAGCTTCGAAATCCTCCGGCTCCAGATCGAACGCCATGCTTGCGTCGATTGGATCGGTGGCGATCCGCGCGTAATAATCCGGCCGCGAAACCTTCCAGTCGTAATCGCCTTCGTCACGGGCCTCCTGATAGGGCTCCCAGCGTAGGTACATCGCCGTCAGCGCAACACGCGGTTCGGTAAAGCCCAACTCCTTGACGATCTTGAGGCGATCTTCCTCAGGCGCGAACAGTACGGTTTCGATCTGCTCAATCGTCATCGCAATGGAGTTGACCTTGCAGTACGCCGCCACCCGGCGCGCAACAGGCGCATCATAGTCCGGAAGGCGATACGGGTACTCGGTGAAAGCGGTAATAACGGGGTCGTCCATGGGGTCCTCGCGACTCGGGTGTGGCCCGATTATACGCCAGAACAAATGCGGAACAAAGTGCGCGCACTATCCACCTGAATCGATTTCACATCTGCCGGAACTTCTCAGCCAGACCGCCGTTATCCTCTCGCCTTCCTTGGGCAACAGATGACCTGCGGCGACCATAAACCCCTTCTCGTCCCCGGCTGCCGCAGGTCTAACTGTCCTCAGAGACACCACCCCTCAGGGTACGGGGCACCTTTTCGAACCGCATCGCGGCAGATACGTGCCACAGCGGACCAGCCGCGTTCGCCCCACGCTTCAATTGCACTTTCGAACGTTCGGGCGGCCTGTTCGCTCTCGAACACTTCCGGCCCGGGCACAGGCTTTGGCTCAGTCCGCACGTCCTCCACAGGCGGGAAGCCCTGAAACGTCCCGGCCTGCCTGCCGCAACCGCTCACAGTTAAGAGCATTGCTGGCAGCGCCAGGGCGGCCAGTATCGTTCGCGTTCCGTATCGCATCGTCTCGTCCTTTCTGAGCCTGTCCGGCCGCCTGCCGGTCTGTTTCGCGATCCTGCGCTGATTGCCCCGCCGATTGGTCGGCCAGATCGCGGGCCACCCCGGCAGCGCGAGCTTGCGCGGCCTGCTCGATGCTTCGTCCGTGGTTGCAGCCTTTGACGAACGCCAGCACCGCCACGGCAAGGCAGATCGCCAGCCACTTCCATGCGCCCGACAGGAAGCCGAGCGCGCTTGTCAGATATCGTTCCATGGAATACTCCCCGTCGCGTTGCGGTGCCGCTCATACCCCCCAAATGTCTGATTGGTGCCGCAACGCCTCATTCCTCAGGCTTTCCCCGCCCGAACTCGACTTCGCGCTGGTCCACTTTGGCCCGGAAGTAATCGGCGCCGAAGACGACAAGCCCAAGGATCAGCCCGAAACCGGCCATGATGGCGTTGTTCCACCACTGCTGATTGAGCGCCATCTGGCCGAACAGTGAACCCGGCGATGCGTCGCCCAAGACCCGGCGCACCATAACGATCAGGCCGATGTTCTGCAGCGAAAGGGCGATGATGCCGCCCAGCATGCCGAGCGAGAACAGCGCGCGGATCTGCGTCTGTGTCAGGTTGATCAACGCCCGGGCAGCGCAGGCGAGAACGCGGAAGGGATGGCCCAGCCAGCGGAGGAAATTCGCTGCGTGCGTCATGCCAGCCCGCCAATCCGGCTGTCCATCCAGCCGATCATAAAATCTTCGAATTTCGTCCCGCCCTTGGCCAATCCGAAATAGTGCATGAACTGGAGGCCGTTCAGCGTCTTGAGCATAAGCTGCCGCGCTTTCGCTTCCCCACGGCGGCGGCGGAGCGCCTGAAAGGCGGCGATAGAGCGCGGGCCGATCTTCCCATCTTCGGCAATGTCGGCATAGTCCTTCTGCCGCCGATTGAGCACGTTGAGGGCCTGCTGAAACCACAGGCGCGCCCGCTGCGGCCCTGCGTTCACGCCGCTGTCGATCAGTTCCTCCGCCACCAGCGGGTCAATCTCTGCCACGGCCAGAAACCCCGGCTTCTCGATATATTCACGCCGGTAGATTTCGATGGCCGTCGCCTTCGGCAGGCTCCGCATCGGGCCGGTGTAGCCGTTGGCGCGGGCAACCGCCTGCGTGATGCCGAACATCGTCGCGCCGCCCGGATCGGAAGGATGATCCACGAACCCGCCTTCGCGGTCGAGAATGCCCCCGATCATCTCGTCTATGGTCATCTCAACCCCCTTTCGTCACGGCGATCACAGCCAGTTTGAACACGCCCACGATCATGCCCACAGCGAGCCCCACGGCAGCAATGACCTTGGATAAGCCAGCAATCACCCTGCCCAGCGTCTTGAGCCCTTGCAGCGCCTCAAGAATTTCCCGGACAGCGGCCATGTCGGCTTGCATTTGCGGAAGGCAGCGCAATTCCTCTGCGATTTCCTTGAAACGCTGGTCTCCACGGTCCAGCCGGTCAGCGATATCCTGCGGCGTGATGGGCTCCACCATCAGTTCAGCCTCCGCCATTTGATGTAACTGCCCTTGAGGACAGTGTGCACGGCAGAGCCGGACGAGTTTCTGATCTGAAGCTTGAACGATCCGCCCGGCGTGGCTCCAGTCGTCAAAATACCCTGACAGAACACGCGGGACCATGAGGTCATATTGATGTTCGTGCTGGGGGTAAAAGCTGCGGCAAAATCGCCATGCAAATTGATCGAATCACTGCCGGAAGTCCAAGTTGACCCTGGACCGGCTGTGAAGAAGTAAGCCCCCTCGACGCCTGTTAGGGCCGTGCAGCCCAAGCGAAAATAGCTCGATGCGACCTTGGCAAAGGCGCGCATTTCCACTTCGTACAACGAGTTCGGACTAAGCGAAGCGCCCGTAATTTCAAGCCCGGTGTCCGTAAGGGTCGCGGCCGTTCCGGTGAAATTGGCGCTCAGGTAGTCATAAGTGAAATCGCTGGTCGAAGGCGGAGAAGGGCCAACATCGATTAGGGTATTGACCGCAGTCGCCAGCTTTACCCTGTTGTTCGTTGTGTCGATATAGAGACCACGAGGCAGCAATTGCCCAGCAGTGGCCAGCGCGGCGAGATTGGCCGCAGTGTCATAGTACGGAGCCACTTTGGCCCCGCTGATCGATCCACCTGTAATTGCCACGTTGTTGGCGTTCTGAACGGCGATGGTTCCCACGCTCACCGGCGTCGGCGTCAGGTCCGCAACAGGAGACGGAGAAAGCGCGCCGGAGGTGACCGAATAGACCGTGAAGTGATTGCTGGCGCTCTCATCCTTCCAGACGTGCACATAGCCGTTCGGGAGTGAGGGAGCAGCGGCTACCGCATCGGCCTTCGTCGAATAGAAATTGTAACCCGCCCCCGCTGCATTAACGATACCCGCTGCGATCTGAGCCGTGTCTGCGTCGGCAGCAGCGGCTTGCGCGGCGGTCTGTGCCAATGCGGCCTGTGCGCCAGCAGAGTTTACCAGCCCTTGCAGGGCCGCGTTCACGGTGTCCAGGATGGCAGGCGTATACGGGTCCGCCTCGTCCATGGTCACACCAGCACCATCCCGAAGGATCACGCGGTAAATTGTGGAATCGTCGTAGAAGATTGCGGGCCATTTCCCTGCGGCATTGGCCACCACGGGATTGGGAAGCTCGATAGTCAGCGCCTCATCGGCATAGACCGCCGCTTCTGTCGTCGTGCCCGTGAGATAGAAATGAAGCCGCGCGCCCGGCACCACCTCAAGGGCAGTGGCGGAAATCGCAGGACGGAAAGGAAGGAGGAAAGATTTGACCGTCATGTTCGCCCCATAAAAAAGGCGGCCCCAAAGGACCGCTTGCGCTATCATTTTTTGCTTGCAATATGCCGCGCGATAGCGTTATATGCTTGCATGAACAGCAAGCAGTCCAAGACGCTCAAAGCCATCTTCTCCGATCCGGTTTCGGGAACGATCAAATGGGCGTCTATTGAAAGTCTGTTCGTCGCGGTCGGTTGCGAAATAATCGAGGGCAAGGGATCGCATGTCCAAGCCCACAAGGATGGCGTGATAGGTTATTTCGTCCGCCCCCATCCGAACAAGGAGGCCAAGCGCTACCAAATTCGGGATGTGAGGGAATTTCTAGCGAAGATTGGAGTTGAGCCATGAACGTCATGAGTCACAAAGGTTACAGCGCCCGCATCGAATATGATGATGACGATGGCATTTTTTTCGGCAGGCTTGCCGGTATCAATGATGTGGTCGGCTTTCATGCCGATAGCGTCGAAGAACTGCGCGCCGCCTTTCACGAGGCCGTGGACGATTACATCGAAGCATGCGCGAAGATCGGGAAAGACCCTCAGAAGCCCTATTCCGGCAAGATGATGTTTCGCGTGAGCCCCGAGCTACATCGCCGGGCGGCCATCGCGGCTGAACTGGCGGGCAAGAGCCTTAACCAGTGGGCGGAGGAAGCCCTGCATGAGGCGCTTCCTCACTAGTTGATAAGAACTTGAAAGGGTCGTAAACCTATCGGGTGAAGGTTTGGCACATCCTCTTGATATTTTCAGTTGCCTACTTCCTGCCGCCGCGACGATTCAGGCTATATAGCCTAGCGCTTGTTCTCCTCATCTGGCCCTTCATTTGGTGAAGCTGCGAGCGTACCCACCCGAGGACCTTGCGCATTCAAAGCGTCGCGGATCGCGCCAACGAACGCGGCATTCTCGTTCGCAGCGATGCCGGGAAGCCCCCCAAGCCTGACAAAATACTTGTCTATGATGCGCGGGTCCGTGGTCTGAGGTGCTTGTTTCAGCCACTTTGTGAAGCTGGGGTTCAATAGCATTCGGGCCGCGCGTTCGTCGCCCCAGTTCTTCATGAAGTGGGCGGCGAAAGGAACGGCGACCGCACCGGCGGGACCGCCTTGCGACAGCCCCAGTGCGCCCAGCAAAAGGTTTTTCAACCCGCCAACGCGCGCCCCCATCGAATTGGCGGTCTTAGAAGCGTTGCGTTCGGATGACGCTGCGACTTTGGCTTGGGCGATAGTGCGCAGGTCTTCCAGCGCCGTTGCCCCATCCTTGCCAAAGATCAGCCGGGCGGTGCGCGGGTTGATACCCTCTTTCGGATCTAGGCTGCGGACAAGCCGCGCCAGACTGAAATCCCCGTTGGGTGCTCTGCCCAACGAGGCGGCAACAGTGGCAGCGATATCACCACGCTCGTTCTGATCCAGTTCCCGCCACATGGAGGAAAATTTGTCAAAGTTGCCCTTGCCTTTGGTCATCGACATGAGTCGTTGAGCAGCCGTTTCGGCAGAAATTGGCTGGCCACGCGTCCCCATGAACTGCTTGAGAGTGCCGTTGATAAATTCCTGCCTCTGGCGATAAAAATCGTCAGCGGCGCGAAGCGCTTCCGAGGCCGGTTGCGGCAGATCACGCGTCAAATCCCGGTTGGCGGCTTCGATCACCTGCGTGACCCTGCGTTCCGCGTCGGAAGCCGTCAGGTTCCGCTCGCTCAGTTGACCGCGCATATTCGTTCGCAGGTTTTGGACCGCCTCAATGGTGAGGCCACCGGGACGCGCCAAATCGGATTTCAGCCCTTCCAGATACGCAATCTGCGATCCATTGGTGGTTTCGCCAGCGGCCCGCAACTCGGCAATGTTCTGGTCAATCGCTCCGATTGCTTCCTGCGGGGATACTGTTCTCCCCTGTGCCGCCGCACGGGCGCGCTCGTACAGACGGTTCGCTTGCTGGCCTGTTCGCGCTTTGAAGCGTTCACCCGCTTCCTGCAATCGCGTTCCGAGCGCATACGGATCAGGTGCCCCCTCTCTGCCGCCGATAGCTGCGACGCGCTGTTCTACCGCCGACACATCATCTGTGAGTGCCTGACGGATCATGCTCCCGCCATTCGGTGTAGACTCGACAGCGCCGAACTTTCCGCGAAGCGAAGGAATCGCATCGGGCCGCCTGATCGGAATGTCCTGGCGAGCACCGGCAGCGATCACATTCATATCCGGCTGCGCGGAAGGCCTTGGAATCCGGGGCATGAGCGCGTTGCCGATCTTATCCAGCCCGAATGCCGTGCCCGCGCCCAGCGCTGCCCCTGTCGTCGTCCCTGCAAGGCTGTCCTCAGCACCGCGACCATAACCGAAACCGCCAAGCCCCCCGATGGTCGCGCCTTGCAGCAGGGCATTACCGCCAGCACCGATCCTTAAGGCGCCACCGCCACCAGCAAACTCCAGCGCCGTGCCGAGGATCGGGTGTGCTTCCCGCGCACGATTGACGAAATCCATCTCGGCATCACGAGACTTTCGGTACTCGTCCACGGGGTTCTTACCCAGCAGCAGACCCGCAATAGCACCGCCGACGCCCGCCGCCTCATCGGACAGGCCAAGCGTTATACCCTGCTTACCCAGCGCCGTGAGGCCTCGAAACCCGCTCGCATCCCCGTAAAACGGGTCATTCGGATCGTTGCCGGGAGTATTCGGCGTAGGCTGCTGCGGGCTATCGTCGGTGACAGAACCAGTCAGGCCAACCCCGTCCCAGTTGGCCTTTTCTTCCGGCTGATCTATGCCCAACACGACATCTGCGGCGGTTGGTCCCGCAGAGTCCTTGAGGCCTTGCAGGGCGACCAAGCGTGCCTGCGCTTTTTGCGCCAATACCTCCGGCCCATCACCGGGGCGTGGGAAATAGATTTGGCCTTGAGTCGCAAATTCTGAAGGCGGGATGGCCGCGCCTGAATCGTAGCGAAGTATCGCAGCAATAAAAGCCCGCTCTGCCTGTTCCGCCAACTGACGATTGGCATCGCTGGTCAAGCTGTTGGCGAGGTTCGGATAAGCGTCCGCGAAAGCTTGCCCAGGGACGGAACGCGGCTGCACATCACCCAGTTTCGAGAAATCCTGATTTGCCTGAATTGCCCGAGTGAGAAAGCCCTTTGTCTTGTTCTGTTCAACAGAACCTTGAGCGTCTTTCGCCGCAGCGCGCCGCTCTGCGTTCACGGCGCGTGCTTCTGCACGATCCGCCCGTTCGTTTGCCGCACGCTGCATCCTCTGATCTTCCGCAGCCCGTGCCTCAGCGTTCGCCTTATACGGATCAGGGGGTGCGATGATCGGGTCGCCAGAGGGCGCAGCGTCAAACTGATCGAAGAAGTTTCCGGGCATTCTGTTATTCTCCGATTACGATATGCCAGTGGGGGCCGGTCGCGTGGCTGGACGGGTTCTTGACCTCATCGCGCGCCTCAATGATCCGATAGCCCGCCTGCTTTATGCGGTTCACATACTGTCCGAATGTCATTCCGGGGATCGGCGCGACATCGACCGCGCCATGTGAACGAGCGTGCCAACTGCGAGGGTTGGCTTTACTCAAGGGATGGTTGGGGCCCCGATAACCTGAGGTAATACGGGCATCGGGGAACAGGCTGTTGACGACGCTGCGCCCGTCACTGACCGGGGAGAAACCCACCGGTGGCGTTACCGCCACCGCCTCCCAAGATGCGCTCGGCAGCACCACGGCCAAACTTCTGATCAAACTCGTCGCGCCGCTCAGGGTTCTGGCGCAAAGCATCAATGTGCGCCTGCGAAGGCGGCCCAACTTGGACCTGCCCTCCACCGCCAATTCGTGGCGTATAAACACGCGTCTCCCCGCCTGGCCCAGTATACGGGCGCACCATCCCGGCTTCGATTATTTGTTTCACCACTTCGCTAAACTCAGGCGTGCCGGGTTGAAGGCCCATGTCCTGTGCCTGTTTCCCAGCAGCAGAAAGAGCCTCTGGCTGGCCTGCGAGGAAGGAAAAGATTTCCCCCTGCCGCGCGGTCCATTCGGGATCGAACTGCGCTGGCACACCGGAGACATCAACGCCCATCTGCTGCGCGATGGATACACGGTTGGCATAGTTTTCAGGGGTGACGCCCTGAAACAGCCGGGCGATCTGACCCAACTGCGCCTGCTTCTGTTCCCGCGCGGCCTCCTCAGCTTTCGCCTGATACTGCTGCATCTGGAAATCATCCATCCGCGCCTGACGCTGGGCATTCTGCACCTGGAGCATCAGGCGGGGATCGAACTGGCTGATCTGCGCCAGCGCGTTCGGATCATCGGGGTTCATCGCAAAGTTGCGCATGGCGTTCTTGGCGTTCTGCTGATCGTTGCGCTGTTGCTGTGCGTCATAGCCCTGCTGAAAGGCCATGCCGACTTCGCGCGGGTCCATCAGGGCATTAAACATGCTCATAGTGCGCCTCTCAGAAGCCGAAGTTGTTCGCGCCGGGTGTGTTCACGTATCCGCCGAAAGCGGAGCCGGGCGTCTGGAAGCTCAAGCCAGAGCCCGCGCCCTGATAGCTGCTGGTCGGAAATAGCGCATTGGTAACGCCAGATACGCCCTGACCAATCGCGCCGAGAATGCCCGCAGTGCCCGCGTTCGAATTGTTCGCGTTTGCGATGGCGCCCTGCCCGATGGCATTGGCGGTATTCTGATTGATGCCCGTTGCTGCGTTGGCGAAGCCCTGCCCGACGCCTGCGAGGGCAGAACCGGCAGACAGACCCATGCCCGCCTGATTACCAAGCAGGGTCATGTAGTTGTTGAACTCGGCGGAGGCGAGGTTCTGGTTATACTCGGCCAAAGCCTTTTGGGCCGCACCGCTCTGGAGCATGCCATTGGCGGCGTATCCCGCGTTGACGCCATTGTTCCCCTCGTTGAGACGGAACTGATAGCCGGTGATGTTCTTGTAAGTGTTGAACGCCTGCTGAGCCGTGACCGGCTTAACAGTCGGCGTAGCGGGCGCTTGCGTCGGCTGATTTGCGTTCTGAGGCGCATATATGGACGTACTACCGGGCGGTAGCGTAATCGTCCCGTTGCTGAAATCGAAGGTCGGGAGCGCACCATTTCCCGTTACCGACGAGGCAGGCATGATGCCGTTGGGCGTGTTCACATACCCGGTGCCATTGTTGTTCGCGGGCTGGAACGTCTGCGCGGGCGCGGCAGGGAGACCGAGGAGGGCATTGTAATAGTCGCCCGCAACGTTCCCCCGCCCCACATAAGGCGAGAGAAGGCCGTAATTCTGGTTATAGATGGCCTGCTGTAGGGCAAGGCTGTCCTGATTGGCTTGAACCTGCGCATCCGTGGCCTTGTTGATGGCCTTCCGGTTTTTGCTGGCGGCTGACGACGATGCAACAGCACCGCCTATGCCAACTGCTGCGCCTACGGCAACACCTACCATATCACTCTCCGATCATTTTGGAGTAGATGCGCTCGACTTCGGTATAACCGAGCTTTTCGAACAGCCACGAGGCGTCCTTGTGCACCTTGGAACCCGCAAACATTCGTTGCACGCCGCGCCGCTTGGCTTCTGCCTCCACGGCTTTGAACAGCCGAAACCCTGCCATCTTCCCGCGATGATCGGGGTGCACCCAGAAGATATCCAGATGTAGCGTAAGGCAGGTTTGATAGTGCAGCCCCGGCGCGACGAAACCGACGAAATAGCCGACCAGCTTGCCCGCATCGCGCAGCGTGATGGTCATGACCATGCCTTGCGCATCACGCTTCAAATACTCATCGTATTGAGGATCAAGCGGTACGCAGTCCTTGTTCAGCGCCAGTTCTTCGTAATGGAGGGCCAGAAGCGGCTTCACTTCCTCCAGAAATGGAGGAAACGGTTCAACCTGGGCGGTCAGCATTGGCGAATGTCCACGATGCAAACGATCCTGTCGTCCGCGCTATTGTTGATCACCTCATGTTCCGTGCGATTGTCGATCCACCACACGGAGCCAGAGGGGAAGTTGATCGCCTCGTCACCGATGCGGAAATTGCAGCCGGGCAACGACTGGAGAGCGATTTGGTAGCGGGTGAAGTACTCGGCGGGCGCACCCTGATCGACATGGGGCAGGATGCGCTTGCCCGGACGCAGGCGGGTCAGGATGACCCTGCCCAATTGAACGCCGCCCACGCGGTGCATGAGATCGAGAACTAGGCTGCGCAGGTGCGGTAACTCGGTCCATGCCCGATACGGAAAGACCGAGATATCGTCGATGACCTCAGCGGGATCATTCGGCACCTTGTTGAACATCAGCCAGATATCATCAGCCTCGGCATGTGCCGTCCCTGCATGCTGTGTGCGCAGGGGGTTCTCATTCCATAGACCCGGCTTCACCGCCAACGCGGCAAGCGTGGGAATGGGATCGACAGCGCCGACCTGTAGGAAGTGCCTCACAGGATTACCTCACTTGTTCGCAGATCGTCGATCAGCGCTTTCAATGTACGGGAAAGGGTTTGTACGTGATTGGCCAAAGCCTGCATTTCAGCCTGCGTTGGCGGGTCGGAGACAACGGGTGCGGTGTAGGTCGCGAATGCCGCCCGGCTCGCGGTGCCCGTGGGACTGCCCCAATTGGCTGTGGTATCCTTGACGACAAACGTAGCAGCGGCTTCCTGCAGTGCTTCAATGTCGGTGCTCAAACCCTCAAGAAAGCGCTGAAAGCGAAACTCTGCCTGACCGGTGGCATTGACCAGTCTTTCCGTAGAGGTGACGAATTTACCCACGGCCCCGTCCGCCCATTTGCTCGTTGTAGAATGCCCCGCTCACCCGAAAACTCACCGGATCGGCCACGCGGAACTCGAACAAAACGCCCGGCGCATCGACAACACCCCACGAGCGCCATTCAGGCCGCTTGCGATACACGCCTTGTTTGCCAAGCGAAGTTTGCCGCCAGAGGCCCCAGGTCTGCCCGCCGTCTCGTGATAGCCGCGCTTCGACGATGGGATCGGCGTAGTCGCCCACAGTGTAATTCGTCTGGCCCGGGTTCGTCCGGATACCCAGATTATCGATTGTCATCGTTCCGCCATTAGCCGGTAAGCCAGCGCGGAAGCGGCGAACCTGCGCCGCACCCAGGTCATCGTATTCGGAGAAGATCAGCAGCTTGCCATCTTCGACCGAACCGAACACCGGGCCTGAGATCGATACACCCCCGAGGAGTGGGCCACCGTTGGAACTCCATTCCGCCCACTGCTGGCTCTTGGCCCCGTAAACCAGAGAAACTGTGTCCAAATCGATCTTGAGGAACTCGTTGCCTTCAAGATAGAACGAGGTGACCTGACAGTTAAGGGAACCGGATATCAGTTCCACAATGCCTTCGTCGCTGATCGCTAGCGGAACGTTCCCTGCACGATAGACGATGTTCTCCTCGCTGACCCACGCGAACGAGTTGTCAAAGTGCGCAGCGCAACCAGAGGCGCGAATGCCCTTTTGATACACCCGCCCTTGCATGGGAGCCCACGGCGCTGCGGACTGCCCCGTCTCGGCATGAAACTCGATGGTGTTCTGGCCGAACAGTACCAGCGAGTCTTCGATAACGAGGATATCGAGTAGATGATCGGGTTCGTTCTCAGCACTGGCGTAATCAAGCGGATCGACGACGATATCGCCGCTGCCGTTGATCATCGCCGTATAAGGCTTCGTCCAGTAGTAACGATGCGACTGAGCCCGCAGGAAAATAAAGCGCCCGCCTTGCTCCGCCACTCTCGTGACATTGGCGTTGTCGGGAAACGCCACAGATCGATAATTCGTGCCATCCCAGAAGGAAACCGTCTCACCAGCAGTTCCAATAACGCCGATTTCGTTGCCAGCGAGATTGGCCGCGCCGCTTCCAGCCAAAAGCCCCTTTCGTTCACCATCTACGTAGAAATCGGTATCCGAGACCGCGATAATTCGACCGTTCAGAACGCCTTGCTGCCGGAATAGTGCCCTTATCGGGCCATCCCCATATTGCTGACCGTTGCCTGAAAATCCTGGACGTGAGAGCAGTGAGAAACGCTCTGGCTCCGTGATTGCGGCCTCCGCGAACATGTTGACGAGCGGAAGCTGCGGTAGTTCACCGCGCGATCTCCGCACGGTACTGGTGGCAAGTCCAAGATTGGGCATCAGAAGTACTCGGTTGTCCCGCGCTCACGCGGCAACAGTGCCTGCTTGATCTGCTGGAGGCCTGTCATCGCCAGTTTCGCAGTTACCGGGGAAATTTCCCGTCCATAATTGTCCGCCACTCGAATAATCAGGTTGTTTTTGATCGCGGCGATGAACTGATCCGGCACATAGAGCTTTTCCGACGCCTCCAGAGGGAGATTGACGCCGGTGTCAGCGCCCTGCCCCTTCCAATCGGCCAGCATGTCATTCAGCCATTCAAGCGCATCGTCGAACTCGCCCGACGATGCTTGCTCACCAATCCCTACGATCTTCCGCAGCGCAAATGCCGCGATTTCCCCAGCAGTGCTAAGCCGCGCCAGATCACGCGAGACGATGGGAACATAGATCGTCTCTTTCTGTGTTTCGCCGTAGGTGGTGTAGACCGTCGCCGCTATTGTGCAGATCGCCCCCACAGCGCCGCCAGCCAGATAGACTTCGATTACCGAACTATCGTGGCTGTCGCTTACGATGCTCGCACCATCCGGCTCCAGCACATAAGACGAGATCGTATCGCCGGGCAGGAGAGCGGGCGCCCACGTGTAGCGATAGGTTGCGCCCTCCGCTTTCGGAACCCAGTTGACCGCCATGGGCTATCTCCTGCTTTCTGCGTATCGGGAGGCGGAGCGAGGGGCGGAAAGAACGCCCCGCTCTATGCCGCCTGCGGACCGATAGGCCGGGGTCGCAACGCCCCCTTCGAAATTGTCATTCTCGCCCTCAAGCGCGCCCATCACCCCGTAGATCGGCGCAACGCCGATTGCCGCAAATGTGTCGGGTCCGCTTTCAAGAGCGGCGAGATAGGCGAAATGGGGCACAACGCCCGACGCCGCAAAGATATCGGAGCCAATTTCCTGAGCGGTGAGTGCGCCGACCACTTCCGGGCGGACGATCAACCCGTCGAAATCGTCGGCACCACTTTCCACTACCGCCAGTGCGCCGGATACGGAGACTGCGCCGTAAACGATCACATAATCAGGCTGGGGTTCCGATATGACGAGATCGCCAATAACGACCGGATCGCCAGTACCGCTGAAAATGTCCTGCCCGGTTTCCGTTGCCGCCATGTATCCAACGGCAGGCTGGAAAATGAAGGCGTAGAACGTGTCATCGCCAGTTTCGGAGGCTGCAAGGCTCCCGGCGACAAGCACACCGCCCTGACCGGCGAATGTATCGGGCGCTTCCACCGCTGCCAGTGCGCCGGATATTGCAACAGTCGCAGTGGCCGCAAATGTGTCGGCTCCGCTCTCCTGTGCCGAAAGCGCGCCGAATATTCCGGGCGCGGGAAGATTAAGTCCCAGTGAACCGAACGGGACCGCACCGAACGGCGCGCCGCCGAAGATCACTTAACGGCTCCCGGCCTCGATAAACAGCGCATCGATTTGCTGTTCCGTCAGTCCAAGCGCTGTCCCGATCTGCGCAATCAGGTAATGATCGCGCCGGAACTCGGTTGCGTTCGCCCATTCGATTTGTGCAGAGCGCGGGAGTTGCGCAACCAGTGCTTCTACTGCATCGAGCTGGCCAGCACCTTCAAGGGCCAGCAACGCTTGCCGACGCGAGACCACTTCGGGGACAACCGGCGCCGGATCGGGAATTTCAACGACTTCCTCAACGCCGGTCGCAGCGTTAATGCGGAGTGCCATGCCCATGGCTTACCTCCCGAACAATGTGATGGTGCCAGCGTCGAAATTGCCAGCGATAGTCCCGACGCGAAGCGCAGAAATGCCGCCATCGCACCGCCAACCGCCTCCAAAATTGGCGGCGGCAATCGTTGGGCTTGTCGATACCGAAGCAGCCCCGCCATCGAATGAGCCCGAATTTTCCTTGTAGTTAGTAATGCGCGTCTCACCGTATAGAGAACCGCTAGCGGCAATCGCTGCCCCAACAGTCACAGCGGTTGCAAATGTCACTCCATCAGGCGACACAGATAAGTTGATGCTGGTGCTCGTTCCAGAATCATGACTGACGCCGCTATAAGCCAACCTCAGATCAGTGAAATGGCGGGGAACGCTGGTGAAATCGACCGTGTTCACGCCGGTCGGCGTTGCCGTGGCTATCTGCGTCCACTTCTGCGTGCGGGACAACAAAACGAGGCCCACGCGTTTCGTCCCCGTACTGAAATTCACCGCCGCATTGGCATTGCTGCTGCGCAAGATGGTGGTGCGGGTCAGAGTATTCGCAGCGGAGTAGGTGCCTATCCCTTCCTCCACGTCGCCAGTCGGCGCTCCATTACTGTCAACAGCCTGAATGGTGTACGGAACGGTATCGCCCACCGAACACACGGACGAGAAAGCGAAAAACCCATTCACCGCTCCCGCAAGGGTGAAAGGGCTGGTGCCTGTGCTCGTGCTCAATTCGAGGATCAAGTCCTCAGTGACGTAAGCCATGGTCAGGCGTGCTTGATCGTTGCGCTCGAAAGCGTCACGTCCTGCCCGGTGGCAATCGACGTGTTGTTAAGAATGATATCGGTCCCGGTTGTGCCAACAGTCAGCCCGGTCAGGTTCGCCGTGCCGCCGCTGGTCTTCAACTGAGCCTTCGTCGCAGTGCCAGTCCCCGTTGCGGCAACCGTGTTCGCATCGAGCACGAACGTCCAGGTATCGCCTGATATGGTCCCGCCGCTTGCGGAAAGGCCAAACGTCACAAGGACGGCATCCGCCGCTGTGAGAAGTTCAAGGGTCCCGTTCGCGAAGTGGTCGCGGGTCGTGGTCATGCGCGCGGTCTTGACCGCGACATTGTAGTTTACAGCCATTATTCGCCAACCTTCTTCCGACGCGTGCGGGGCAGAGAGCCGCCCTTCTTGCCGTTGCCATCGTGATCCAGTGGATCGGCTCGTTCGAATTCCCCCTCAATCAGCCGCAGGGCCAACTCGTCGGGGCATTCGGTGGGTTCGTGGCCATCGAACGTCACACCCTCGTAGGTGATCGACGTGCGGCCGTTGGTGTGTTCACCGGTAAAGCGGATACGCATCGGCGCCTCCCGAAATGGAAACGGGGAGCCGAAGCCCCCCGCCTCTCATCAGACCGCCAGAGCGCCCACGTAGCCCGTGAAGACGCCGTGGTCCTGGTTCTGGTACATCAGCTTTTCGACACCGAGCATCTCGTGGATGCCCACGCCCTTGACGAAGCCGTAGTCCCGAACATCGGTCGTGCTCTTCGTGGTCTGCGCCCACGCAACACCAATTGCCTGCGCACCGCACAGGAAATAGGGTTCGATGCGGGCGCTCGTCGCGCCGACATTGCCGATAGACGCGATTTCCTGAATCTTGCGGATGACCACGCCATCCCACATCAGGTCACCATCGTTCCACAGCGGGTTGCTGTCGCCGCGTTCCTGCGCATTCTGCAAACTCGTGGCCAGATCGGTCTTGAGATCACGGAACGCACCCGAGCCGACGAACATGACGTAAGTTTCGCTGTCCTCGCCCACCGTCACCGGACGGATGATGGGAGTGGACAGTTCCGCTTTCGCCTTGGCCTTCGAAACCACCTCTTTGGTGAGTTTCATGCCAGCAGTGACAAGTGCCAGATCGGCCGAGTGGTCGGTGAAGCCGCCGACCGTGCCATCCCCGAACATCACACGGTCCGAGTTGGCCGCCAGCCATGCGTCCTTGTCACCTTCGGAAGCCGACGCATAAATGATTCCGTTCTTCGAGCCCAGGGCATCGATGATGTTGGTGCGCAGCTTCTTCATGGCCCAGAGCTTGAGCTGCTCCTTGGCCGCATCACGCAGCGGAATGCCCGTGAACTGCTGGTCATTGTCCGTCACGGCAACAGCATGGCGGCGCGTGGCGACTTCGATCTTGTGACCGTAGTTGCCCAGCGCCTCTTCGTTGCCTTCCAGCAGACCATTGCCGGTCTGGCCAGCACCCGTCAGTTCGGTGATAAGCGGGAGCGTAATCCCGTCACCGGCCTTCTTGGTAAGGTCCATCTTGGTATGGATGATGCTGTTTTCGGTGGTGCCCATGTACCGCTTGAAGCGGTTTGCACGGACGTAGGACTTGAAGAAATCATTGTCCCAAAGCTCTTCAACGTTTGCAGCGTTGACAGTGGTGAATGCCATGGAAAGTCTCCATCATAGGGAAACCGGCGTCATCTCGACGCGGGATCAGCGGGGGCGACTAACTCCCCAGGATGTCTTGCAGAGACACCCCGCCAGCCTGCGGCACTACGCCGCCGCGTGACGATTGGGCATCTGCCAGCGAGTTTGGAAGAACCGGGGCAGCGGGGGCCTGCGCGGCCATTTCCGCCTGGATCTTCTCGCGAAGTTTCTGTTCGAGAGACGTGACATCGGTCGCGCCAAGTTCCTGCATCGCCCGATGGCTTTTGACGATTTGATACGCCTTGTTCCACGGGTGCGGGTCTGCACGCGCCATATCCAGCAGCGCCGGGTTCTGCTGGGCCATGGCAAGAAATTCCTGCTTCGCTTCTTCGAAATCAGGATTGGCCTGCCGGGCCATCATTTCGGACATATCCAGTCGGGCATTCAACGCAGCCGCCTGAATGACCTGTCCGCCGAAATGCTGGGTCCACCCCTGTTCATCGTCCCACAGGGACGGTGGCGGGGCGGGAGGGTTCTGGTTCGACTGTAGTTGTTCGCGAAGCCGATCACGTTCTTCTTCCGCCGCCTGACGGCGCTTCCGTTCCGCTTTCAGCCCTTCGAACTCTTCCTTGGGAAGGTCACCACCGGTCGGCTCCACCGGCTCCGCAGGGGTTTCCTGCGGCGTTTCGCCCGTTTCCTTCGTTGCAAATCGCCCTGCCTCATCGCGCGGCTGTTGCACCGGCTCGGCAGGGGTTTCCACCACCTCAGGTTCATCGCTTCCGTTCAGAATGTCATCCAGATCGCTCATGTCGTCCTCGTTCACGCCCGTTATGGTCGGCACCACCGTTCACGCCCGATTGCCCCGGCGACAGGCACGACGCGCCATCCCTCGAAAGGGACATGGAACGCGCGTAATCTCGTTGGTTAGATCATGCCCATGCTGGCTGCGGCTGCATCCTTGGCAGCGCCAACCAGTTTGGCTTGAGCGTCAGCGTTGTTGCGCTTGGTTTCGCTCTTGGTTTTCTCAACCTCGGCAACAGCGCCTTCGAACTGCAACTGCTGCGCTGCTTGCTGCATCGGGTCAGGCTTCTGGTTCTTCGCCTGCTCCATGATTTCGCGCAGCTTGTCCTTGTTCCGCAGCGACGACGCTTCGATCATCATCTCGAACATTGTCGGCAGGAATTGCGGCGGGGCCATCGGGGCCAGCTTGGTCAACTGGTCGAACTGCTCGATCTGCAAAGTCGGCGTATCGACCACTTCATCTATTTCGATATCAACGTCCAGTTCGGCAACCACGTTCATGGGCTGCATCATCACCGGATCAAGCTGCACCTGCTGACTGAACTGCGCCGCCTGCTGCTGGTCGATCTGACCAGTCCGCAGCGCTTCGCGGATTTTCATCATCGCGTCATCGGCGCGCGAGACGTTGAAACCCACAAAGCGGACGTTCTTTTCGTCATCGGTTACACGCACCCAACGTTCTGCCGTCCAGAACTGGCGAATGCGGTTCCAAACGGCCCGATAGACCCGAATATTGAAGTGCCGCAGCGCGTCCAGCAGTGGCGCGACTTCGGTCATTCCGCCCTGCTGCAAGGCGAGAATAGCCCGTCCTGACTGGCCGACCTCGGACTTGCCCTGCATCGTCGCATTCGGGCCGACAGCTTTGATGGCGTCCTTTGCCTCAGCCAGCAGGTTGAAGTGGCCCGCAGCCATCGCGCCGCTCGTCAGGTCCTCCACCTCGCCCTGTTCGGCCATCAAAATGCCATCGGGGCGGTTGAACTCCTGCCGCGCCGCTTCCGGATCAAGGCCAGATGCAGGCGATACCCGAACCGGGCGGCTGTTCGACAAATGCAGAAACTTGGACCGCCGCTTGTTCACTTCGTCTTGCAGCGTCATGAAGTCGCGCACAGGCCCATAACGGTCGTTATCGCGGTCCACATAAGCGGATTGCAGGATCAAGCCGCAATCAGGATGTCCGTTCTCGTCCAGGAACGGCGATGGGGCCGTGGGCTCCACTTCGCCGGAGAGGGTGAACACGCACCGCTCCCATTGCCCCCGCCTGCGATCATACATCGTGACGATACGGACACGGCGGCGCTTGCCATCCGACCAGTTGGCCCAGCGCGGCTTATCGTCATAGGTTTCGAAGGCGGACGAATAACCGCGCGCGAACGAGGCTTCGATTGCCGCACGCGCATCGGGCCAGCGCCGGATTGCCTCGTCAAAGTCCATCCATGTCACGTAGCCAAGATACATGGCATCGCTGAAATCAGGTTTGCGCGAATGCGGATCGAAAAACAGCCGGTCCCAATCCAGTTCCTTGATTGCCGGATCGATACCGTCGCGCACCTGCTCGGCGGTAACCTCCACGCCGCCGAAACCCTCGATCAACATGTTCTGGAACACGTGGGAACGCTTGATCGCGAAATCCTGATCCTCAGTCGCGTAACGCAGGGCGTCAGTCGCGGCGTTGGCATCATCCTCATGAACGATCGTACGCGGCAAAGCGCGCGGATCGGTACGAGACTGGCGCTCAAGGCCGCAGAGATAATCCACTTTCGGACGGATCAGGTTTTCAATGACAATCGGTTGCTTGCGCTTCTTGAGTTCCTTGATTTGCTCGGGCGTAAGCTGCCGTCCGTCATAATAATCACGGGCGCGCTCGCTTTCGGAACGGGCCTCCTGCGATGCCTGCTCCGCTTCCTCAAAGGCGCGGACAAGGGAATTATGGTGATCTTGCGCCAT
>NZ_CP081844.1:310000-315000 GCF_019803445.1 Caenibius sp. WL | reverse complement strand
ATCCGGGATGGATGGCGGACCTGGACGGGCGGAAGATCTGGCCGGTCAACGGCTATGCGATGGAGGGGGAGCGGCGCACGAACTGGTTCGCCGAAGGGGTGATCAAATACCACCGCACGATGGCCACCACTCTCAATGCGGTGATCGGCGCGGGCTTTGTGATCGAAAGGCTCGACGAATTCGCGCCTTCTGACCGGCAGATTGCGGAGATGCCCGAGTTGGCGGAGGAACGGGAGCGGCCGATGCTGCTGTTGGTGCGCGCGCGCCGTGATCCGTGAATTCACCCCGCGGCAAAGCGGGTTGCAATCGTGCCGATCCCTTCGATACCTCCTTCCACGAGGTCGCCGGGCTGGATCGGGCCGACCCCGGCGGGCGTGCCGGTGAAAATCACGTCGCCCGGTTGCAGCCGGATATAGGTGGATAGCTCCGCAATCACTTCGGGCACATTCCAGATCATATCGGCGATATCGCCTTCCTGCCGCAACGTGCCGTTGACCGACAGCCAGATACGCGCCTGCCGAGGGTGGCCAATGGCGGAAGCTGGCATAATCGGCGAAACCACGGCGCTGGCGTCGAAGCCCTTGGCCATGTCCCAAGGGCGCCCCGCCGCCCGGGCGGCGGCTTGCAGATCGCGCCGGGTGAGATCGTTGCCCACGCCATAGCCGAAGACATGATCCAGCGCCTTGGCGACAGGAATATTCGCCCCGCCCGTACCGATGGCCACGGTCAGTTCGATTTCGTGGTGTAGATCGGCCGTGCGCGGAGGAAACGGAATCGTCTCTTCGCCCGAAACCACGGCGTCGGCAGGTTTGGAAAAGAACAGGGGCGGCTCGCGGCCGGGATCTCCCCCCATTTCCCTGGTATGGGCGGCATAGTTGCTGCCCACGCAGAGGATCCGGCGGACTGGAAAACGGCCGCCCCCGGCAATGGCGATTTCAGGACAGGGCAGATCGAAAATACGACTCATTGCGGCGCTCCGGTGGATGGCGCGCGCGGGATACGGGCGCCATCACTCTGAGAATTGCGGTTGCCGCCAGATCTAAACCACGAAAGCCGTTTTGCCGAAGGTCTATTCGGACAGGGTGGTCTTCCCTCGGAGAACCGGGGGTGCTTTCCGGTATCCCTTACTGGCCGACGCCGCTTTCCTGCACGGCGAACTGGGCGAAGCCGAAAGCCACTGCATCCGGATCGGCCTGGCCCGCTTCCCCCGGCAGATGGCGTTGAAGGGCCATGCGCAACGCATGGCCGACCATCCAGAAGGACAGCGCGAACACATCGAACGCCGCGTCCCCAAATGCGTCGAAACCGGGTTCGTGCCGACGGGTGTGGTACAGGCCGCGCGTCATTCTGAAATAGCGCGTGAGCGCGGAAAATTCCGGATCGCGCGCAGCGACCAGTTCGAATTCGGAATAGGCGACCAGCAACGACACGCGGCTGTCCCCCGAATACGTAACAATCCGTTCGGCCAGTTCCGAATCGTAGCGCTGTTCGCTCGCTACCCCGACCGAGCGGGTGAAAGCGATGATCTCCTCGTGGATCGCCCGGTAAGTCGCGTAGAGCAACTCGTGGCGTGTCGAGAAGTAGTGCGCGATGGCCGAAACCGAGGTTTTCGCCCGCGCCGCCACGGTGCGGAAGCTCAGCGCACCGGGGCCTTCATCGATGGCCATGCGCATGGCGGCCGCCACGATCTGCCGGGCAGTCGCGGTGCGTGGGGCGTCTGCCTTGAGCCAAGGGACGGGCGAAGCGAGCGTGTTGCGCAAGGCGGAGCGGAACCAGACCGGCGGCCGCCGTTGCCCGGCGGGGCGTAGTGCCCGGCCGACGATCTCCTGCGCGAGCAGTTGTCCCTCCACCGCAGGTTCGATGCCGCTCATGTGCAGCATCAGTCCCAGATGAAGCTCGAACAGGAATACGCCCTTGGCCGATCCTTCCCGGTTACGGGCGGCGATATCCTGCCAGAAAGCGGACAACTGGCTGGTCCAGCTTTCGATGGCGGGAAACAGCCTGGGTGAGCGCAGAGCCTGCGCCATGCATTCGAACATCGCCAGTTGTTCGGTTCGTTCTTCCCGGTCGCCCAGCCCCAAAGTGCAGATCATGACATCGGCCAGATCGCTGTAGCCACCCGCCGATCGCGCGAAATAGTGGGCAAGGTTTTTGAGGCGGTGCGCGTGGCGATCGCGCAGGCAGGAAATTGCGGCGATCAGCAACCGCTCTTTCGAACCGAACTGATACTGAATGGTGGCGGCGGGCAATCCGGTGGCTTCGGCCAGGGCGCGCATCGTCACCCCATCCAGCCCCCTGTCGCGCAGCAGGTCGGCGGCTTGCTCCATGAAATGCGTTGGTAGAGCTGACCGTACAGTTGAACGATTTTTTGCTGTTTCCACGCTCTTTCCCTGAGTCGCGGTTGCCGTAGATTCTGGCGCGCTCCGCCTGCGCACTATCCTAAAACCTTTGAATAGGTGCAAGTTTTGAGTGGTGGTTTTGCCCATATAGAGGGGCAGTACGGATGATCAAAATTCTTGATATTTGACCCGCATGGCTTTAGGAAGCGCGTGGTGAGGATAAATGGAATGGCGGTTTAACGACTGTTTTTTCAGCCGATTAAGCCAGTCCGTTTCTCCTCAAAGCATTCAGAACAATCATACAATTTGAA
Organism: Caenibius sp. WL; assembly: GCF_019803445.1. Taxonomy (NCBI): domain Bacteria; kingdom Pseudomonadati; phylum Pseudomonadota; class Alphaproteobacteria; order Sphingomonadales; family Erythrobacteraceae; genus Caenibius; species Caenibius sp. WL. Next base: position 312,350 of record NZ_CP081844.1, on the reverse strand, counting down.
GCTATGGAGGGGTTTATGCGCGGTGTTGCGCCAATCCGTTTTCTTACAGGTGCAGGGCAGGCCGCCCTTGTCGCGGGCACGCTGTTTTGCGTTTCGCAGGCATCCGTCGCCGCGGCGCAGACCGCGGAAGGCAGCGGCGCGTCCCATATCGAAGATATTATCGTCACCGCGCGTAAGCGGGCTGAAAACCTGCAGACGGTGCCTACCGCGATTACGGCCATGAATGCCGAGAAGCTGGCCGATCTGCAGATCGAAGGTTTTCAGGATATCGGCAAAACCGTGCCCAATCTCCTGGTTCAGAAGCAGGCTGGTTCGCCCACCGCCCCGCAATTCAATATGCGCGGCGTTTCAACCGGATCACTCGATTTTCAGCGGGATTCGGGTATCGCGCTCTATATCGATGGTGTCTATCTCGGCCGTCCGGGCAATTCCGGTTTCGACCTTGCCGATCTGGAACGGCTCGAAGTGTTGCGCGGGCCGCAGGGTACTCTGTTCGGCCGCAACTCCACCGGCGGCGCGATTTCCTTCACCACTGCCGCGCCGACCGGGGAATTTGGCGTGATCGCGGATGGAACCGTCGGCAATTTTGAGCGTCGGCGCGGCCGCATCACCCTTAATACGCCAGAGTGGAATGGCTTCTCGGCCCGTGTGACCTATGTCCATGACGAGAATGAAGGGCCGGTGAAGAACAGTGCCGATGTCCGCCGCACATTTCTCTATCCCAAGCCGTGGGGACGAAAGACGGCTGCCAAAACGTTCGGCGCGAACAACACGGATTCCATTCTTGCCGCCGTGCGTTTCACCGGTATCGCCGGCCTGACGCTCGATTACAAATTCGATTACACCGATCTCGCCACCACGATCGACGGCATGCAGCTTCTGGTCGGTGGGCGCCCTGAACAGGTTGCCTTGGGCGGCACCAACGTTGTTGGCCTGAAACGGCGCGGTTCGCTACCGATCGACGGCATTGCGCCTTCGCATCAGAAAACATGGGGGCACAGTCTGACCGGCGTCTATGAATTCAGCGACGCGATCAGCCTGAAGTATATCGGGGCGGTCCGGGGCTTTACCGTGAACACGGCATCGGAGCTGGATGGGAATGTGCTCGTAGACCCGAATGGGACGGGTCGTCCGTTCCAGTCTCTTGCCGCGGTTCGCTATGCCAAGCAGAAGCAATGGTCGCATGAACTCCAGTTGCTGGGCCACTCGGATGCGGTGGATTGGGTTGCCGGCCTGTTCTATTTCCGTGAAAAGGCGGATCTGGACAGCCCGGTGATTTCCAGACTGCTGAGCACGCCAGGGCAGGAAATCCCTATCGTCAATCCGGGTAGCTATGCTGCTGGTGGTGCCCTTCAGCATATCGTGAACCGTTCTTTCGCGGCCTATGGTCATGCGAATGTCCGTCTGGGCGAACGTGTCGAATTCGGCGCGGGTATCCGGTATTCCAAGGACAAGCGGACCGAGCACGACTTGATCGATTCACCTCGACCGGATGCGCCGCGCGGACGGTATACCGCCACGCAAGACCGCGTGGATTATGACGCGACGCTCAAATACACGTTCGCGGAGAATTCGAATGTCTATGCGAAGTTCGCGACCGGCTTCGTATCCGGCGGGATTTTCAACAGCGCTGAGTTCAAGCCTGAAACGGTCAAGTCCTACGAACTGGGGTTGAAGAGCGAATTCCTCGATCGCCGGGTCAGAGTGAATCTCGCTCTCTTCCAGGCAGACCGGAAGAATCTCCAGAAATCGAGTTTTCTGGTGCCTGGACCGGGTAGCGTGCTGATCAATTCCGGTGACGCACGGGACCGGGGTATCGAGCTTGAAACCACTTTCGTACCGGTCGATGGGCTGACGCTGACGGCGAATTACGGTTTCACCGATTCCAAGATGAGTTCCGGGGTGCGCACTTATCAGCCGCGTCATTCGGGCTATCTTGCCGTCGATTATGCTCTGCCCGAACTGGGCAACGGTATGAAGCCGAGCTTCCGTGTCGATGGGCAATATATCGGCAAGCATTACCGTCTGATCTGCCCCTATGGCTCGACGACGTCCCCGGAACTTGGTTGTACCAATCTGGGCAACGTCAATTGGCAGCTCGATAAGGCGCTTACGATTCCTTCCACCTGGCAACTCGGCGCACGCCTGGCTCTGGCCGATATCCCTGTCGGTCAAGCCAAGGCCAAAGTGTCCCTGTGGGGCAAGAACCTGACCAACAGCCGGAAATACGAATATCTTTTCTCGGTGGGCAGCTCGGTGCTGGGTACGTTCCAGATGCCGCGTACCTATGGGGTCGATTTCGGCATCGAATTCTGACCTGAGGTTTCGGTGCGGCCGTTCGCGCGGCCTC